>JADZAN010000007.1 GCA_020852815.1 Gemmatimonadaceae bacterium
ACGCCAGGGGACGCTACATGATCGTCCCCGGTTTCTTCTTCCCGATGACCCCGTCGACCTTGCTGGCCTGCAGCAGCTTGTTGAACGCCGCGATGTCGACCGTCTCGATCTGGTCCACCTCGCTCCGCAGCGCCCCCCACAGCCGCTCCAATTCGGCCAGCCGTTCTTTGACCCCCTGCGTGAGGACAGGGTTCCCTTCCAGCTGGCCCAGGAGGAAGCCGTACTGCCCGTTGATCCCGTTGGCGTAGTTGATGATGTCCTGCCCGTTCGCGGCCTTGGTGGTCAGCTTGGGATCGGCGGCCTCGAGCTTCCTGGTGATCGTCCCGCCCATCGCGGCGATCGCCTTGGCGCTGTCGGCATCCTTGGTGCGCGTCACGAAGCCTTGCACCTGGGTCTTGAGGTCTCGCACGCGCAACACGGCGTCGTGGATCTCGCCAATACGCGTCACCAGCAGGTTGGCGATCGAGTCGCGCTCCGCCAGCTGCGGCATCGGCGTGACGCGCCGCGGGTCCTGCTGCACCTCGAACGTCTGCGATTGCGTGGTGCTGCCAACGGTTAGGCGCACCGTGTACGTCCCCGGCAGCACCTGTGCGCCGGCCCCCGGCGCCCCGAAGAGGAGGACGCCCGGCAGTTGCGTCGGCGCCGGGCGGCGGAGATCCCAGGCAAACATGTTGTAGCCGGCCTTGGGTGCGAGGCGCGCCGGTCCCTGCCCTTCCTTGTTGGAGTAGGCACGCATCACCGTCCCCTTGGCATCGAGGAACTCGAGGCGCACCGCGGTCGCGCTGTCGGGCGCAGCGGCGAGTCGATAGTACACCACCGCCCCGCCTGGGGGGTTGCGCCCTACCATTGAATTGCCGCCGCCACCAAAGCCACCGCCGCCCCCCGTCAGGCGCGCCAGGCGCGGCTTGTAGAGATGTACCGGCGCCGTGGCGAGCGAGTCGGCGTACTGGCGAATCACCGACAGGTCGTCGAGGATCCAGAAGGCGCGCCCCTCGGTGGAGGCGATCAGGTCACCGTGGCGCACTTCGAGATCCGTCACCGGGACAACCGGCAGGTTGCCGGAGAAGAGCTGCCACTTGGCGCCGCCATCGAAGGAGATGTAGACCGCCGTCTCGGTCCCGGCATAGAGCAACCCCTTCCGCTCCGGGTCCTCGCGCACGACGCGCACCGGCTCACCGGCGCGCAGCCCGTTCACCAGCAGCGTCCACGTCTTGCCGTAGTCGCTGGAGCGGTAGATGAGCGCCGACGGGTCGCCCATGCGGTCGCGGCGATAGGCCACGTACACCGTGGCGGCGTCATGCGGCGAGACCTCGAGTTCGTTCACCATGCCGTCGCCTGCAGCTGGCGGCGTCACGTTGGTCCACGTCGTCCCGCCGTCCCTCGTCAGCTGCACCAGTCCGTCGTCCGTCCCCACGTAGAGCGTCCGCGCATCGTGCGGCGATTCCTCGATCACGAAGATCGCGCCGTAGACCTCGCCCCCGGCCCCCTCGTTCGTGATGGGGCCGCCCCCCCACCCCTGGCGCGTCTTGTCGTTCTTCGTCAGGTCGCCCGACACCGGCGCCCACGACTGCCCGCGATCGCGCGAGCGGAAGAGGACGTTGCCGCCGTGGTAGATGACGTTCTCGTCGTGCTGCGAGACGAGGATCGGCGCCGTCCAGTTGAAGCGGTACTTCGTCTTGTCGGTCGGCTCGGTGAGGTTCATCTCCGGGTACGCCATGATGTCGCGCGACAGCCCGGTCTCCTGGTCCAGTTCGTCGATCAACCCCTGGTAGCAGCCGCCATACACGTACCGCGAGCGCTTTCCGCTCACGCCGATGTTGGCGCTCTCGCACCCCGGGCCGTTGCGCCACTCGCGCTCCGTGATCATGAAACCGTCGGCGCGCGACTGGATGATCACCGACGAGTTGTCCTGCTGCCCCGAGTACAGCTTGTACGGATAGTCGTCGTCGACCGTGACGTGATAGAACTGCGCTGTCGGCTGGTTGTCCTGCGTGCTCCAGCTCTTTGCGCCGTCGAGCGACACCGACGCACCGCCATCGTTGGCGTTGATCAGGTAGTTCGAGTTCTGCGGATTGATCCAGAGCCCGTGGTTGTCACCGTGCATCGCGTTCACCACGGCGAACGTCTTCCCGCCGTCGATCGACTTGAGCACCGGCGCATTCATGATCCACACGACGTCCGCGTTCTGCGGGTCGGCGATCACGTCCATGTAGTACCACGAGCGCGTCTGGATCAGGCGATCCTCGCTCAACAGACGCCACGTCTTCCCGGCGTCGTCGCTGCGATAGAGCCCCCCCTTCTCCGCTTCGACAATCGCGTACACCCGCTCGGAGTTGGCCGGCGACACCGCGACGTCGAGATTCCCCATCAGCTTGGGGAGCCCCTCGGTGAGGCGCGTCCACGTGTCACCGCCATCGGTCGTCTTCCAGATCCCGCTCCCGGCGCCACCGGAGCGCACCATCCACGGCGTGCGCTGGTGATCCCACATCGCCACGTAGATGATGCGCGGGTTGTTGGGGTCCATCGACATCCCTGCCGCGCCGCTCGTAGCGTTCTCCCCCTTCAGGACGAGCGTCCAGTTCTTCCCGCCGTCGGTCGACCGATAGACGCCGCGATCCGCCGTCCCCTTCCAGCGATCGCCCTGCGCCGCGACGTAGACCACGTCGGGATTGTTGGGATGCACCGCGACGCGCGAGATCTGCCGAGTTGCGGCGAGGCCGACGTTGACCCACGTCTTCCCCTGGTCGGTGCTGCGGTAGACGCCGTCGCCATACGTCGACGACTGCCCGCGCACGGCGTGCTCGCCCGAGCCGACGTAGATCACATTCGGATCGCTCGGCGCCACTGCGATTGCGCCAATCGAACTCGTCGTGAAGAAGCCATCGGAGATGTTGCGCCAGGTGAGGCCGGCGTTGTCGGTGCGCCAGAGTCCACCGCCCGTGTAGCCGACGAAGTAGGTCAGCGGCATCGACGGAATACCAGCGACGGCGTTGGCGCGACCGCCGCGTTGCGGCCCCACGTTGCGCCACGAGATCGCCTTGAAAACCGAGGTGTCGAAGCGCGCGGGCGCGGCGGCGGCGGCCGACGCGGCCGGCGTTGCCGGTGTGGTCGCCTTGCTTCGCCCTCCCGCGCTTTGGGCCTGGAGTGCGAAGGAGGGCACGGCAATGCTGGCACATGTGGTCGTGAGCGCCAGCGCGCGGAACAGGCGTGCAGTGGACATCGGGTGCAGGCGTGACAGGGTGGAGTGGAGCGAGGCGCTACGCCCTCGCGCGTGCCTTTGCGCAACGGCGGGGTCAGCACTACGGCACATGATAACGCCGCCAACTGCTGGCGGGCGCACGCATGCGCACGTTCACGGTTTGTTCAGGATTGATGCGCGGCACGAGCGACGTAGCGCGTGCGGCTGGCGCCTAACGACTCCATCGTGATGACACCGGTGACGTCGAGGCCACCGGCGCCGGCGGGGGAGCCGTGAGGCGGCTTGCGGGGCGAGAGCCCGAACCGAGTGTATCTGTCCAGGTGAGGCGCCACGCCGGCTCGACGTCGGCGCGACGTCGATGCGCGTGATGGCGGCGGTGGCGAAAGGGTCGTAAGCAACCGTCGCACAAGGCATTGAGCTTCGGCCAGAAACGCATGATTGCGTCGAAGGGCCGCCCTGTCACACGCCGGCTCGAAAAAGACGGGACAAACACACCACAATCGGTCGGGGCCGCGCTGACACCCTGACGAGTGCGCGCGCCGCTCCTTCCTATGGGTGCGTCTCCTTCGCACCCTCGACAGGAATCGTTTCCACCGGTCGTCCCAAGGTGCCGTCATGACCACCGCCGCCGCTCCCAGCAAGTACGTCTACGTCTTCGGCCACGCCCGCACCGAGGGTGCCGCCACCATGAAGAACCTCCTCGGCGGGAAGGGGGCCAACCTCGCCGAGATGTGCCGGCTCGGCATCCCCGTTCCGTCGGGCTTCACCATCAGTACCGAGGCCTGCACCGTGTTCACCGAGCAGGGGAAGGGAGCGGCGCTCGCGCTGATCGAGGGTGAAGTGAAGGCCGGCGTCGCCTTCGTGGAGCAGGAGATGGGGCGCACCTTCGGCAACGCCGCCGACCCGTTGCTCCTGTCGGTGCGCTCGGGCGCCCGCGCGTCGATGCCAGGGATGATGGACACCATCCTCAACCTCGGCCTCAACGACGCCGCGGTCGAGGGGCTCGCCGTCAAGTCCGGCAATCCGCGCTTTGCCTGGGACTCGTATCGCCGCTTCGTGCAGATGTACGGCGACGTGGTGATGGGACTCAAGCCCGTCTCGAAGGAGGACCACGACCCCTTCGAGGTCATCATCGACATGATGAAGGAGAAGAAGGGGGTCACGCTCGACACCGACCTCGACGCCGACGACCTCAAGGAGCTGGTGGCGCGCTTCAAGGCGCTGATCCGCGCGCGCATCGGGCGCGACTTCCCCGCCGACCCGTGGGAACAGCTTTGGGGGGCGGTCGTCGCTGTTTTCGAGAGTTGGAACAACGAGCGCGCGCGCGTCTACCGCGAGCTCAACGACATTCCCGCCTCGTGGGGGACGGCGGTGAACGTGCAGGCGATGGTCTTCGGCAACCTCGGGAATACCAGTGCGACCGGCGTCGCCTTCACGCGCGATGCCGGGACGGGCGAGGACCTGTTCAATGGCGAGTTCCTCGTCAATGCACAGGGTGAGGACGTGGTTGCCGGCATTCGTACGCCGCAGCAGATCTCGCTCATTGGCTCGCGCCGCTGGGCCGAGCTGGCGCGCGTGAGCGAGGAGGAACGCAAGGTGAACTACCCCTCGCTCGAGGAGCTGATGCCGGCGTTGTACCGGGAGCTGATCACCTGCGAACACGACCTGGAGAACCACTTCCGCGACATGCAGGACCTGGAGTTCACCATCCAGGAGGGGAAGCTGTGGATGCTCCAGACGCGCAACGGCAAGCGCACCGGTGCGGCCATGGTGCGCATCGCGATGGAGATGCTGCAGCAGGGGATGATCGACGAGCCGACGGCGCTGACTCGTATCGTCCCCGAGCGCTTGAACGACCTCCTGCATCCCATCTTTGACGACAAGGCGCGCCGCGCGGCCAAGGCCATCGCCCGCGGGCTCCCCGCCTCGCCGGGTGCCGCCAGCGGGCAGGTCGTCTTCTTTGCCGACGAGGCGGAGGAGTGGGCCGGGCAGGGGAAGGACGTGATCCTCGTCAGGCAGGAGACGAGCCCCGAGGACCTGCGCGGGATGAACGTCGCCAGGGGGATCCTCACCGCGCGCGGCGGGATGACGTCGCACGCCGCCGTGGTGGCGCGCGGGATGGGCAAGTGCTGCGTCTCCGGCGCCGGCGCCGTGCACGTGGACTACAAGGCGCGCACGATGACCATCGACGGGACGAGCTACGCCGAGGGCGAGTGGATCTCGCTCGACGGTTCCACGGGTGAGGTGTTTGCCGGCGCCATCGCGACCAAGGACGCCGAGCTGTCGGGCGACTTCGGCAAGTTGATGCAGCTGACGGACAAGTACCGGCGCCTCGAGGTGCGCACCAACGCCGACACGCCGGACGAGGCCGCGCAGGCGCGCACCTTCGGCGCCACGGGGATCGGGCTGTGCCGCACCGAGCACATGTTCTTCGAGGGCGACCGCATCGTCGCCGTGCGCGAGATGATCCTTGCCGACGACGAGGCCGGCAGGCGCAAGGCGCTGGCCAAGCTCCTCCCCATGCAGCGCGGCGACTTCGAGGGGCTGTTCCGCGAGATGAGCGGCTTCCCCGTCACCATTCGCCTCCTCGACCCGCCGCTGCACGAGTTCGTCCCGCACGACGACGTCGGCCAGAAGGTCATGGCCGCCGACATGAAGGTCTCACTTGGCAAGATCAAGATGCGCGTCGAGGCGCTGCACGAGTTCAACCCGATGCTCGGCCACCGCGGCTGCCGCCTGGGGATCACCTATCCCGAGATCACCGAGATGCAGGCGCGCGCCATCTTCGAGGCCGCGCTCGACGCGCGATCCAAGGGGTTCGATCCGAGGGTCGAGATCATGGTCCCGCTGGTGGGGACGGTGCGCGAGTTCAACGCGCAGGCGTCGGTGATCCGCGCCGTGGCGGCGCAGGTCTTTGCTGAGCGCGGCGAGACGCTGCACTACATGGTGGGGACCATGATCGAGACCCCGCGCGCCGCGCTCGTTGCCGACTCGATCGGGAAGCAAGCCGAGTTCTTCTCGTTCGGGACGAACGACCTGACGCAGATGACCATGGGCTTCTCGCGCGACGACGCGGGGAAGTTCCTCCCCATCTACCTGGAGCGGGGGATGTACGAGCACGACCCGTTCCGCTCGATCGACCAGAAGGGGGTGGGGATGCTGGTGGAACTGGCGGTGCAGAAGGGGAAGGGGGTGCGTCCCGACCTGGAGGTGGGGGTGTGCGGCGAACACGGGGGAGACCCGGCGTCGGTGGCGTTCTTCCACCGGGCGGGGTTGGACTACGTGAGCTGCTCGCCGTTCCGGGTGCCGATTGCGCGGCTAGCGGCGGCGCAGGCGGCGATCGGGGGGTAGGGGAATCGGGGTGAGGGGAATTGTCGAATTGGGGTCAGTCAGAATGAAGCGACCGGCTCGCGGTCGTGGTAACGTGGGTTACGCCGCCGGACGAGCCGACGGACCAGAGCCACAACACGACGGAGCCGGTCGCCTATGTCACGTACAGTGCGC
>JADZAN010000008.1 GCA_020852815.1 Gemmatimonadaceae bacterium
GCCGAAGCCCTCACGCCCACCTTCCCAGCGAAAGCTGGGATCCATTTGTCCTCGCACCGTTCGCGGGCGGTGGTGAGCACGCGGGAAAGACCGGTCTCACACGAAGCCGCGAAGCCGCGAAGAAGCGTCAGCACTGGCGCGCGGGGCGTGAGGGCCGGGGGGGGCGTGGTGAGGAGGGGGCGCGGTGAGGAGGGGGCGAAGGCGCGCGCGGGGGGCGAAGGCGCCTGCCGAAGCCCGCTCGCCCACCATCCCAGCGAAAGCTGGGATCCATTTGTCCCCGCACCGTTCTCTAACCCCTGCCTTCCGCGCGCCAACGACCGGCCTCACGCCCGCCGCGAGCGCCGCCGCCGCTCCCCCCGCACTCCGACACGCCCTCCCAGCTTCTCCCCCCTCTGCCACTCGCCCCCCCCGCCCCCTCCCCCGTCGCGCGAGGCGCTCGCGGCGTCTACTGTTGGGGCTTCTCTCCTCGTGGGGTGCTACCTGACCCCCGAGCGCGTTCCACGCCGGTAAATTGTTGCCATGAATCGCAACGACGCCCTCGACTATCACGCGTCTCCCAGGCCCGGGAAGATCGCGGTCGTACCAACCAAGCCCCTCAACAACCAGCGCGACCTCTCCCTGGCGTACTCGCCCGGCGTCGCCGAACCCTGCCTCGAGATCCAGGCCAAGCCCAACGACGCCTACCGCTACACGGCCAAGGGGAACCTGGTCGCGGTCGTCACCAACGGCACGGCGGTGCTCGGGCTCGGCAACATCGGCGCACTGGCCGGCAAGCCGGTGATGGAGGGGAAGGGGAACCTCTTCAAGCAGTTCTCCGACCTCGACGTCTTCGACCTCGAAGTGGGGTCCGAGAACCCGGACGACGTGATCCGCTTCTGCCAGCTCCTCGAGCCCACCGTCGGCGGGATCAACCTCGAGGACATCAAGGCGCCGGAGTGCTTCTACATCGAGGAGACGCTGCGGAAGACGATGAAGATCCCCGTCTTCCACGATGACCAGCACGGGACGGCGATCATCTCCGGTGCGGCACTGCTCAACGCGCTCGAGGTGCTGGACAAGAGGATCGAGGACGTGCGCGTCGTCTTCTCCGGCGCCGGCGCCTCGGCAATCGCGACGGCCTCGCATTACGTGCGACTTGGCGTTAGGCGCGAGCACATCGTCATGTGCGACAAGGCCGGCGTCATCTACAAGGGGCGCGGCGAGAAGCTGGATCCCTACAAGGCAAAGTTCGCCAGCGAGACCACGGCCCGCACGCTTGCCGACGCCCTGGTGGGCGCCGACGTGTTTGTCGGACTCTCCGCGGCGGGGGCGATGACGCAGGAGATGGTGCGGTCGATGGGGCCCAACCCGATCATCTTCGCCCTCGCCAACCCGACGCCCGAGATTCTCCCCGAGGAAGTGAAGGCGGTGCGCGACGACGCGATCGTAGCCACCGGGCGCAGCGACTATCCCAACCAGGTGAACAACGTCCTGGGCTTCCCGTTCATCTTTCGCGGCGCGCTCGATGCGCGCGCCACTGAGGTGAACGAGGAGATGAAGATGGCGGCGACGCGGGCACTGGCGGCGCTGGCCAAGGAAGACGTGCCGGAGTCGGTCTCGGCGCTGTACGGGCTCCGCCAGGTGAAGTTCGGGCGTGAGTACCTGATCCCCTTCCCCTTCGACCCGCGCGTGCTGCTGTGGGTGGCGCCGGCGGTGGCGTGGGCGGCGGTGGCGAGCGGGGTGGCGCAGGAGTTCATCGAGCTGGACGAGTACCGCGAGCAGCTCGAGGCGCGGCTGGGTCGTGCAAAAGGGATCATGCGCGGGATCATCAACCGCGCCGTGCGCGATCCCAAGCGCCTGGTGCTGGCCGAGGGCGAGGCGCGCAAGATGATCCGCGCCGCCCGGCAGATCATGGACGAGGGGATCGCGCATCCGATCCTGCTGGGGAACGAGGCGACGATCCGTCGCAAGGCGCAACAGGACGGCGTGCGGGTGGACGACCTGACGATCACCGACCCGGCGCGCGCGCCAGGGCTTGAGGGGTACGCGCAGTTCCTGTGGGAACGGCGCCGGCGCAAGGGTCTCTCGTTAGGCGAGGCGCAGCGGCGCATCCTCAGTGGCAACTACTTCGGCAACGTGATGGTGGCGCGCGGCGAGGCCGATGCGCTGCTCACGGGGATGACGACGACGTACCCCGAGGCGCTGCGGCCGGCGCTGGAGGTGGTGGGGGCGCACACCAAGTCGGGGCTGGTGGCCGGCTTGTACATGCTGGTCTTCGAGCGGCACGTCGTCTTCTGTGGCGACACGACGGTCAACATCGAGCCCACCTCGGAGCAGCTGGCGCAGATCGCGCACGCCGCGGCGCGGATCGTGCGAGCGTTCGGGCAGACGCCGAAGGTGGCGATGCTCTCGTTCTCGAACTTCGGCTCGGTGCGACACCCCGAGGCGCAACGCGTGGCCGAAGCGGTAGCGCTGCTGCGTCAGCGCGACCCGTCGCTGATGGTGGACGGGGAGATGCAGGCCGACACCGCGGTGGACGCCACGATCCTTGAGGAATCGTTTCCATTCAGCGCGTTGAAGGAATCGGCCAACGTGTTGATCTTCCCGAACTTGAGTGCGGGGAACATCGCATACAAGTTGTTACGAGACCTGGGCGGTGCCACGGCAATCGGCCCGATCCTGGTCGGCATGGCCCAGCCCGTCCACATCCTCGAACAGGGGTCGGACGTGCAGGAGATCGTCAACATGGCCGCCGTTGCGGTCATGGACGCGCAGGAACGCGCCCGGCCGTCGTCGCGCGAGTTGTCGCCGCCGGGTGGGGCACGCGCCTTTTCGTTCCTGTGATCGTCTACTCACGACACCAGGGTGCGCTCACCGGGCAGGCGAGCCGTGAGTGCGCCCACTTCCCGATTTGTCCAACATGGCCACGACCACCGCTCCCCTGAACGCGCTGGAAGGACAGGGGCTCAATCCGAAGGGGACGATCCACTGGAACCTGATCGCCCCGCGACTCATCCAGGAAGCCGTTGCACGCCACGAGGGGATGCTCGCCGACATGGGCCCCTTCGTCGCCATCACCGCGCCGCACACCGGGCGCTCGCCTAACGACAAGTTCGTCGTGCGCGAGTCGCAGACGGAGCACGACGTGGACTGGGGCAAGGTGAACCAGCCGATCACCGAGGCGCACTTCGAGACGCTGCTGGGCGATGTGCGCAGCTACCTCAACGCCAACGACGACCTGTTCGTGCAGGACCTGTACTGCGGCGCCGACGCGGCGCACCGCCTCAGCGTCCGCTACGTCACGCCCAACGCCTGGCACGCCAACTTCGTGCGGAACATGTTCATCCGCCCCGACGTGGCCGCGCTGGCGTCGTTCGCCCCGAACTTCACCGTGCTGCACGCCCCCGATTTCCAGGCCTCGCCGGAACGCCACGGGACGCGCACCGGAACCTTCATCGTGTTGCACCTGACGAAGCGCACGATCCTCATCGGCGGGACGCGCTACGCCGGTGAGCTCAAGAAGTCGATGTTCACGGTGATGAACTACATGATGCCGAAGGCCGGCGTCCTGTCGATGCACTGCTCGGCCAACATCGGCCCCGACGGCGACACCGCCCTCTTCTTCGGCCTCTCCGGCACCGGCAAGACGACGCTCTCCGCCGACCCCGCGCGCGGCCTCATCGGCGACGACGAACACGGCTGGGCCCCCGACGGCGTCTTCAACTACGAAGGCGGCTGCTACGCCAAGGTCATCAACCTCTCGCCCGAACAGGAACCCGACATCTACGCCACCACGCAGATGTTCGGGACGATCCTCGAGAACGTCGTCCTCGACGACGTGACGCGCCGCGTACGCTTCGACGACCAGTCGATCACGGAAAACACGCGCGCCTCGTACCCGCTGCACTACATCCGCAACCACGTCCCCTCGGGGCGTGGCGGGCACCCGAAGAACATCGTCTTCCTCACGGCCGATGCCTTCGGCGTCCTCCCCCCCATCTCGCGCCTCTCGCGCGAGCAGGCGATGTACTACTTCATGAGCGGCTACACGGCCAAGGTGGCCGGGACCGAGCGTGGCGTCACCGAGCCGCAGGCGACCTTCTCGTCGTGCTTCGGCGCCGTCTTCCTCGTCTGGCACCCGAGCAAGTACGCCGAGATGCTGGGGAAGCTGATCGACGAGCACGGGTCGAAGGTGTGGCTCGTGAACACGGGGTGGAGCGGCGGCGCCTACGGCGTGGGCGCGCGCATGAAGCTCCCCTACACGCGCGCGATGGTGCGCGCGCTGCTCGACGGAAAGCTCGACAACGCCACCTACGCCCCCGACCCGATCTTCGGGCTCCAGATCCCGAACGAAGTGCCTAACGTCCCTGCCGAGATCCTCAAGCCGCGCCAGACCTGGAGCGACGGCGCCGCCTACGACGCACAGGCGAAAAAGCTCGCGGAGATGTTCCGGAAGAACTTCGAGAAGTTCGGGAACGTCGCGGCAGAGATCGTGGCGGCGGGACCGAGGTAGGGCAGACGGGGGACGGGGGACGGGAGACGGGAGTGCCGACGCGCGATGCGCGTCGGCGCTTTTCCGTTTGGGGGGGGTGATGCTCGCGTGACGCGGGATGGCTACGTTGCAGGTCCGCGCGGCGCAGCCGCGCACTCCCGTCTCCCGTCCCCCGTCTCCCGTCCCACGCCCTGATGCTCCGCCCCCGCCTCCTCCCCGCCCTGCTCGCCGCAGCAGCAACACTCGCCGTGCCGCTGGACGTCCGCGCGCAGGCCAGCGATACGTCGACCACCTACCTCAAGGCGGGGCGGCTCTTCGACTCCGAGTCGGCGACGCTCCTCGGACCACGGGTGATTCGGGTCAAGGGGCGCATGATCGAGGCGGTGGACGAGGCGATGAAGATCCCGCCGGGCGCACGCGTCATCGACCTATCGCGCTACACCGTTCTCCCGGGGCTCATCGACTCGCACACGCACCTCCTCTATCTCGAAGACCCTGAGGCCGGGTCGCTGACGGGCGAGGGGACGAAGGCGGTGATCGCCGAGGGGACGCCGCTGCGCGCACTGCACGGGGCGGCGCGGGCGCGCACCTTCCTGGACGCGGGGATCACGACGGTGCGCGACCTGGGGAACTCGGGGCGCTTCGGCGACGTGGCGCTCAAGACGGCCATCAACGACGGCTCGGTGCCGGGGCCGCGAATGCTCGTCGCCGGGCCTGGGCTCTCCCCCATCGGCGGACAGTTCCCGGGGCTCGTCCCTGACCACATCAGGATTGCCGAAGACGAGTATCGCATCGTGCGCTCGCCGGACGACGCGGCGGAGGGGGTGCGCGAGAACGTCACGCTGGGGGCCGACGTCATCAAGATCTACTCGAACAACACGCCGAACCGCGGGTCGCTGTCGGTGG
Source organism: Gemmatimonadaceae bacterium (assembly GCA_020852815.1). Classification (NCBI taxonomy): domain Bacteria; kingdom Pseudomonadati; phylum Gemmatimonadota; class Gemmatimonadia; order Gemmatimonadales; family Gemmatimonadaceae; species Gemmatimonadaceae bacterium. The sequence goes on from JADZAN010000008.1 coordinate 5,378, forward strand.
AGGAGATGCAGGCGATCGTCGCCACCGCGAAGCGACTGGGTGTGCGCGTGGCGGCCCATGCCACGAGCGACGACGCGGTGTACCGCGCGGCATTCGCCGGCGTCAACTCGATCGAGCATGCCTACCAGGTGAGCGACTCGACGTTGGCGCTGATGGCGAAGAACCACGTGGTGATGGTCCCCACGGACATCGACTCGGCGACATTCCATCGGTTGGTGTCCAACAATGCGCAGCGCTCAGGGCAACCGGCGCCCACGGCCGGCCAGGTGGCGCAGTACCTCGCCCCGCAGCGCGGTCGCCTGACGCGGGCCATCGCCGCCGGGGTGACGATCGCCGCCGGTTCGGACAACTACCTCAACCTGCACATGCCGCAGGGTGAGGCGGCCCGGCGCCTCCTCTTCGCCTACTCGCAGGCCGGCATCCCCAACGCCAAGGTGCTGCAGTTCGCCACATGGAACGCGGCACAGCTGCTGGGCGGGCGCACGCGCATCGGGGCGATTCGCGCCGGTTATGCCGCCGACATCGTGGCCTTCGACGGCGATCCGGTGGCGACGATCGCCGCGCTGGAGAAGGTCGCCTTCGTGATGGCGAACGGACGCGTGCACAAGGCGCCATGACGGTCATCATCCGCGACCCGCTGTGGAACAACATCCGCGTCGACGACTTCGCGTTGCGGCTGCTCGACACGCGGGTCTTCCAGCGCCTGCGCTATGTGCGGCAACTGGGGTGGGCGTACCTGGTGTATCCCGGGGCCACGCACGCGCGCTTCGAGCACGCGCTGGGCGCCTATCACCTGGCGGGCGAGGCGTTGCGCCTGCTGGACGAACAGGGCGCGCTGCGCGATGTCGACCCCATCGAGGGGCGCATTGTGCGCGCGGCGGCGCTCCTGCACGACGTGGGGCACTACCCGTTCTCCCACGCGCTGGAGGAGATCGGCGCCCCGCACCACGAGGAGGTGGCGCGACCGCTGATCACCGCGGGCGAGGTGGGCGAGGTCCTCGCCGAGATCGCCCCCGATGCCGCGGAGCGCGTGCTTGCGCTCGTGCGCGGCACGTCCAACTCCCCGCTGCAGGGGCTCGTCTCCGGTTCGCTCGACCTCGACAAGATCGAGTACCTGCGGCGCGACACGCTCATGTGCGGCGTCCCGTACGGGACCATCGACGCCGATCGCCTCATCAACGCGCTCACTGTCGTCCCCGACCCGCAGCACGGGGCGCTCCGCATCGGCGTGCTGGAAAAGGGGCTCTCGGCGCTGGAGTCGCTCCTGTTCGCCAAGTACCAGATGTATCGCAACGTGTACTGGCACCATGCCGTGCGCAGCGCGACGGCGATGTACAAGCGGTTGGTCGAGGAGGCGCTGGCCGGGGGCGCGCTCGAGGTGAAGGAGCTCTCGCGCCTCACCGACGAGGCGCTGCTGCACACGCTGGAGCATCGCGCCCCGTCGGCGATGCTCGATGCGCTGCGCAACCGCCGATTGTACAAGCGCGCCTTCGAGTGCCCCGCCGCCGAACTCGATGCCGACGTGGGCGAGTGGATAGCCGCCGATCGCGCACGAGCGGTGGCGGTGGAGGATGCGCTGGCGGTGGAGTGCGGGCTGGAACCCGGCGAGTTGCTGCTGGACTACCCCGAGAAGACGCAGATGCTGGGACTCGACATCCCGGTGGTGCGGAGATCGGGGGAGGTGTTGCAACTGACGAGCGCCGGGCTCACCGGCGCCATCCACCTGCCGCAGATGTCGGAGCAGCTGTATCGCTCCGCGCGATGGATGCGGGTGTTCGTGGCGCGCCCCGTCGCGCTCACGGCGGAGCGGGTAATGGAGGTGGCGCGGGAGGGGCGATGAGGGGCGGACGGGGGGCGGGAGTAAGCTTGCCCCAGCGAAGGCTGGGGGGGGACGGGAGTGCCGACGCGCGGGGCGCGTCGGCGGGGGCTGTGAGAACCACCGTCCTCGCGGACGCATGGAACGCGGCGGTTGTCCCCGTGTAGGGTGAGTCGTGCAGCGCGTGAATCGAAACTCGGGGAGACGCATGTGACGCTCGCTTCCTTTCGCCAAAGGGCCGGCCGCGCGATCGCGGTCGCCGGAGCGCAGGTCGCCCTCGCGTCGGCCAGCCAGGCGCAGGTGATTCGCGGCGTGGCGGTGGATTCGGTTTCGCGCGAACCGTTGTCCAACGTGATCGTCACCCTGCTGGACTCCGCGGCGAACTTTCTTGGCGCCGTGCGCACCAGCGAGCGCGGTCGCTTCGTCCTCGGCGGACGCGGGAGCGGCTTCTACGCGCTCGATGCACGCTCCCTCGGCTTCAAGCGCCTGACGTCGCCGTGGATTCCGCTGGAAGCGTCGGACACGGTCGAGGTCACGCTGCGCATCGTGCGTGCGCCGATCACACTGTCGCCGGTGGTGGTGCGCGCCGAGCGCGATGCGATCCTCGATCGCCCGTTCCTCGGGATGAACCTCAAGGCGATGGGGGCGAGGATCCTCACGCCGTCAGAGATCGAGTCGGTGCGTGGCGGCGCGCGCGACTACGTCGATCTCGTGCAGTCCATCAGCCCCGTTGGCTACCTGCCCAAGAGCATCGACGGGAGTGCGGGGGCGCGGTGCATCGCGTGGATGCGCACCGGAGGCTGCCTCCTGGTCTTCGTCGACGGCATACGCATGCACGATCCCGTGCAAGCGATCTCGGTCGCGCCGCCCGAGCAGGTGAGCCACGTGGTGCTCATCCGGGCAAGCGAAGCCGGCGTCCTGTTCGGGACGGGATCGTCGTCCGGGGTGCTGATGATCTTCACCAAGCAGTACGCGCCACCGACCGCGCGCTGAACGTCTCGCCGACGCACCGCACCTCGCCCCCCCACCGGCGCGCAGCGCCCGGTGGCGCCTCGCGCCCCGCCCCCCACGCGCGCGATCACCGGCGCGCAGCGCCCGGTGCATCGCGCGCCGCGCGCCGAACGCCCGATCACCGGCGCGCAACGCGCGTCCGGTGCATCGCGCTAAGCCTTCTCGCGCCCGCGGGCCTCCGCCAGCTTTCGCGCGATCCCCCGATAGAACGCCGCGTGCTCTCCCTGCCCCTGCTGCTCGAGCCCCAGGGCGCATGCTTCCAGTGCGTAGAGGATGTTCCCGAGGTAGAGCGCGGAGAGAGTGGCGACCGTCTCCTGGTCCGGCGGCTGCTCCTGCCCTGCCATCGGTCCCTAGGCGCGGAAAGCCGGCCCTTCGGCCGTGGGAGCGTCGGCGTTGGGGGCGGCGTCGATCTGGAGGACCTGCACCACGATCGCCGTGATGTTGTCCAGCCCACCGCGATAGTTCGCCTCGGCAATCAGTGCATCGACCACGCGACCGGCGGATGCGCGTGACAGGAGGAGCTGTTGCAGCCGACGGTCATCGACCATCCCGGTCAGTCCATCGGAGGCGACGAGGAAGACGTCCCCCGGGCGCAGCTCGCCTGAGTAGGTGTCAGGTTCGACCGCGTCGCTCGCCCCCACGCAACGCGTGATCACGTTGCTGTAGGGGTGATAGCGTGCCTGCTCCGGGGTGAGAAAGCCGGCGTCGACCTGCTCCTGCACGTAGGAATGGTCCTTGGTGAGCTGGCGCAGCGCACCGTCGCGCAGGAGGTACACGCGCGAGTCGCCCACCTGTCCGATCAGGTACCGCGCCCCCGAGACCACGAGGACCGAGGCGGTCGTCCCCATCCCCTGCTTGTCGGACTCCTGGATGGTGCGGTCGTAGATGGCGCGGTTGGCGATGCGGAGCGACTCGGCGACGCGGAGGCGCGCCGCCTCACCGTAAACCTCGGTGAGGTCTTGCAGATCGCGCGAGACGATCTGCACCGCCATCTCGCTGGCAACCTCGCCCGCGGCGTGCCCGCCCATGCCGTCAGCAACAATGAAGACGCCGCGTTCGCGTGTGGCGTGCGCGAAGAAGGCGTCTTCGTTTCCTGAGCGAATCATGCCCACATCGCTGCGGGCCGCAACGGTCAACTCCACTAGCGACCTTGGAGGACGAGGTAGAGGGATATGGCGGCGAGCGCCGCGAGTGCCAGCCACAACCACGCAGGCGCCCGGTTCCGCGTGGGCGGAGCTTGAGGGGTTTCCACGCCCCGCGCAAGCTCCTTGAGCCGCTGCTCCGCGCGCTTGGGATCCGGCCCGCGCACGCCCACAATCACCCGCGTCTCCCCCGATGTGCGCTGTGTCCCGCCCGCGGTACGGAACAGCATTTTCACTCCGCCCACGCGGATGTCCGCACCGCTCGTCACCCTCGCCTCGCCAAACACCCGGTTCCCGGAGACGTAGGTCCCGTTGGTGGAGTCCATGTCCACAATGTACCAGGCGTCCTCGCGCCGCTGGATCTTGGCATGCGATTCGGAGACGCTTTCATCGTGGATGGACACGTCGTTGTGCTCGCCCCGCCCCACGTGCGCGAGCGGCGTCGAGATATCGAAGCTTGTCCCCTTGACCGGTCCCTCGTTGAGGATCTCGAGCGAGGCGAGCGCCCGTCGACCTCTCGCCGCCCCGGTTGACGACGTGGGGGGAATGACCGACGGCGTGGGCTGCGAGACCGCCGGAGCAGATGGCGGCGGAGGCGGCGGAGGCGGCGGCGCGAAAGAAGGCGGCCGCTTCACCGCGGGGATGGCGGCCGTCGCCTGCAGCGACGGAACCTCCTGCAACGAGCGAATCGGTGCCGCCGGCTCGGCGTCGGCATAGAAGCGGAACTCATCGTTCCCCACTTTCACCGTATCGCCGCGCGCCAGCGCCAGCGTTTCCCGTACGCGCGCCCCGTTGACCAGGACGCCGTTGGTGCTCGTGTCGACCAGCTCATAGCCGCCCGGCACCTGCGTGACGCGCGCATGGCGTCGCGAGACCTTGGCCGCAGCCACCACCACGTCGCATCCCGCATCGCGCCCGATGGTGAGCCCCTCTGGCGGAACGGCGTACTCGCGCCCGTCGGTGAGCGAGACGAGTCGACCGCGCGAGCGCGCCTCGCCAACACCGGCGCTGGGGGTCGCGGTGCGCACGTCGCTGGCGGTCGGTATTTCCTGCGTCACGCCCCCCTGCCCCTCGTCGGCGAATCGCAACTCCGAGCCGTCGATGGCAACGCGATCGCCGTGCAGCAATGGCGCCGGTTCGCGCCCCACCGGGACGCCGTTCACGAAGACCCCCGCATCGCCCTGCACCACGCGCAGCGACGCCGATCCATCGGGAGCGATCACGATGGAGACGAGCGCGGCATCGGCCGCATCTCCCGGCTCGCTCCCCGGAGGCACACAGATGTCGGCCCCGATCCCCCGACCCACGCGCGTCTCCCCTGGCAACAGCGGGAACTGCGCATCGTGAGTTTGGAGATAGGGCATCTGTGCGTGTGCAATCGGGAAGAGCGAGGGGAGGTCCAGCGCAATCCTGCAGGGGATGTGCCCGCGGAAGCGCGGAAACTACCCCGGCCACCGTTGGGGCCGCAAGCTCAGGCGCTGCTTGGTCATGCGCTGTTCAGCCGCCCGACTGGAGGCGCGACAATCGCTCATACAGGCCGCCGAATTCCAGCAGTTCGCGGTGCGTGCCGCGCTCTCGCACCTCCCCGTGATGCATGACCAGAATCTCGTCGGCGTCGCGAATGGTGCTCAGCCGGTGGGCGATGGCGATCGTGGTGCGCCCTCGCATCAACTCGGCCAGGGCACGCTGGATCTCGCCCTCGATCTCGCTGTCGACCGCGCTCGTCGCCTCGTCAAGCACGAGGACCGCGGGATCGGCGGCGATGGCGCGAGCAAAGGAGAGGAGCTGGCGTTCTCCCACGCTCACGGAACTTCCGCGCTCCCCCAGTTCGTAGGCGTAGCCACCGGGGAGGCGCTGCACGATTCGATCGGCGCCAACGCGAACGGCCGCGGCGCGCACCGCCTCGTCACTCAGCGGCGCCGAAAGGCGGATGTTGGAGGCGATGTCACCGGCGAAGAGGAAGATGTCCTGCTGCACGTAGCCGATCAGGCGCCGCACCTCGGCGATGGGGCGCTGGTGCATGGAAATTCCATTGACCAGAATCTCGCCGCGCTGTGGCTGATAGAAGCCGAGCAGGAGGTTGATGATGGTCGTCTTGCCGGCGCCGGTGTGGCCGACGATGGCGAGTGTGCGCCCAGGGCGCGCGACAAAGCTCACATCGCGCAGCACCCATTCCGGCTCGCGCTCCGTCGCGTCGCCCGCCGCGGTGTGGGGCGCGGCGTACGCGAACCAGACGTGGCGAAACTCGATGGTGACTTTGGGGACGGGGGACGGGGGACGGGGGACGGGAGTGGGCGCGGCGGTGCCGCGCTCGATTACCGCCGCGGGCGCAGCATCCGCCTGCGCGCGAAGCGCACCGGCACTCTCGTCTTTCGCCCCCCGTCCCCCGTCCGCTCCTTCGTCCAGCAGACGAAAGATCCGCTCGCTCGACGCCATGGCCTGCTGCAGCGTGTTGTACTTGTCCGAGAGATCCTGCAACGGCTCGAAGAAGCGCCGCACGAGTTGCAGGAAGGCCGCAACAGTCCCCACCGAGAGCGATCCCGAGTCGACGCGCGACGCCCCGGTGACGAGGATGGACGCGACGGCGACGGTCGTCAGCAGCTCGATGATCGGGAAATAGAGCGCATAGATCGTGATCGACCGCAGATGCGCGTCGAGATGATCCTTGTTGAGCACGTCGAAGCGGCGAGCCTCGTCACGCTCGCGCCCGAAGAGCTGCACCACACGCACGCCGCTCAGGCGTTCCTGCAGGAAGGCGTTGATGCGCGCCAGCCGCGTACGGATGGCGCGGTACGCCTCGCGCACGCGCACGCGAAAGACGTTGGACGCGATGACGACGAACGGGATCGCGGCAAACGCGGCAAGCGCCAGTCGCCAATCCACCACCAGCATGAGGATGCTGATGGCGAGGAGGGTGAAGAGATCGCCCAGCCCGGCAACGACGCCCGAGGTGAAGAGTTCGTTCAGCGACTCGACGTCGGATGTGACGCGCGTGACGAGGCGCCCTACGGGGTTGCGGTCGAAGAACGAAACGGGGAGTCGCTGCAGGTGCGCGAAGAGCTGCGTGCGCAGGTCGTGCATCACGTGTTGTCCCAGGCGCGCGGTGAGCACCGTCTCACCGTATGAGCAGCCGAACTGCGCCACGAGCGTGGCGCCAAACAGGAGCGCGGCGCGGACGATCCCCGCGGAATCGCGCGCCGGGACGAAGACGTCGATGACCTCTCGCGTGAGAAGCGGCCCCACCAGCTGCAACGCGCCGTCGACCATGAGGAGCGCGAGCGAGGAGACGATGAGCGCGCGGTACGGCCAGGCGTAGCGCAGCAGCCGCCGGGCAAGGCGTGCATCGTACGCCTTGCCGATGACCTCCTCTTCTGCCGGATCGGGCGGCTGGACGGGAGACGACATGACCGCCGAAGGGTAGCGGCGCGCGCGCGGCGCCGGGAGGCTGAGCGGCGCGGCGACGTAACCCCTCGGCGCGCGATTAGCTTTCCTCGTCGTGAAGGACGCGATTCTCGTCCGGGGCGCCCGGCAGCACAACCTGAAAGGGATCGACGTGGCCATCCCGCGCCGCGCGATCACCGTCATCACCGGCCCCTCGGGCTCCGGGAAGTCGTCGCTCGCCTTCGACACGATTTACGCGGAGGGACAGCGACGCTACGTCGAATCGCTGTCGTCGTACGCACGACAGTTCCTCGAGCGCATGGAGAAGCCGGACGTCGATTCCATCGACGGCATCTCTCCCGCCGTGGCGATCGAGCAGAAGAACCCGACCAAGTCGTCGCGTTCGACGGTGGGGACGGCGACCGAGATCTACGACTACCTGCGCCTCCTCTGGGCGCGCGTGGGGCGCACGTTCTGCCCCGTATGCGGGCGCGAGATGACGCCCGACCGCGTGGATTCGGTGACCGATCGCCTTCTCTCGCTCCCCGAGGGGACGCGGATGCTGATCGGTTTCCCGTTGCGGCTGTCGAGCAAGGTCACGCACGCGGTGGTGGTCGAGAACCTGCGCGCGCAGGGCTTTCTGCGCGTTGTCGCCGACGGTCGCACGTTGCACGTGGACGACTTCGCGGCGGAGAAGCTCGATCTCACGAAAGTCGGGGAGTTGATGGTCGTCGTCGATCGCCTCTCGGTGACGGCCGAACAGCGGGGGCGAATTGCCGAGGCGGTGGGGGCGGCTTTCAGGGAGGGAGAGGGGGATTGTGCGGCGATTCTTCAAGAAGACGAGAGGACGAGAGGACGAGAAGACGAGGGGGGGCGGGGGGGCACCGGCGCTCGTATTCTCCGTTTCACCGAGCGGTTCGAGTGCCCTAACGATGGCACGCGCTCACCGACCCCGTCGCCGCAACTGTTCTCCTTCAACAATCCGCGCGGTGCGTGTTCCACGTGCAACGGTTTTGGCGCGGTGCTGGAGTACGACGAAGCGTTGATCGTACCGAGTGTCGAGCGGTCGTTGCGCGACGGCGCCATCGCGCCATGGACGATGCCGCGCTATGACAACAAGCGGCGTGCGCTCGCCGAGTTCTGCAAGAAGGAAGGAATCGACATGGGAGCGCCGTGGCAGTCGCTCCCGGCCGAGGTCCGGCACAAGCTCCTGCATCACGTGGGGCGCGGCTACAAGGGGATCTTCCCCTTCCTGCGCGACCTGGAGGAGAAGCGATACAAGCAGTACATCCGCGTCTTCCTGCGGCAGTACCAGTCGGCGCGCGAGTGCGGCACGTGCCACGGCAGCAAGCTGCAACCCGACGCGCTCAACGTGCGCGTGGCGGGCCTCACCATTGCCGACGTCTCCTCGCTCCCCATCGACCAGCTGCGCGCCTGGCTGGACGCTCTCGCGCTGGCGCCGGCAGAGCAGGCGGTGGCCGACCACATCCTGCGCGAGGCGCGCGACCGCGTGCGCTTCCTCTGCGATGTTGGGCTCACCTATCTCACGCTGCAGCGTGCCACGCGCACGCTGTCGGGAGGCGAGGCGCAACGCATCTCGCTCTCCAATGCGCTGGGTTCGTCGTTGGTGGACACGCTCTACGTGCTCGACGAACCATCCATCGGGCTGCACGCGCGCGACCTCGACCGCCTGCTGTCACTCCTGGCGCGCCTGCGCGATCGCGGCAACACGGTCCTGGTGGTGGAGCACGACCTGGAGGCGATCCGCACCGCCGATCACATGATCGAACTGGGGCAGGCGTCGGGAGAACAGGGGGGCGACGTGGTGTTCGAGGGCCCGATTGCCGACGCCGCCGAGTCGCCGCTCACCGGGCAGTACCTCACTGGCGCGCGCACCATCCCGTTGCCGGCCAAGCGCCGCCGCACTGGGCCGCGCTGGCTCACGCTCACCGGGGCGCGCGAGCACAACCTGCGCGGCGTGGACGTGAAGCTCCCGTTAGGCACGCTGGTCGTGGTGACCGGCGTCTCGGGATCGGGGAAGAGCACGCTCGTCCACGACGTGCTGTACCGCGCGCTGGAATACCGCATCACCGGCGAGCACAGCGCCAAGCAGCATCTGGGGGAGAAGGTCGGCGCCTACGAAAGCCTCACCGGCTACGAGTCGATCACCGAGGTCGTCCTCGTGGATCAGGAGCCGATCGGGCGGAGCCCGCGATCGAATCCGGTCACGTACATCAAGGCGTACGACGAGATCCGCCGCATCTTCGCCTCGCTCCCGTTGGCGCGGCAGCGCAAGTACTCCGCCTCCACCTTCTCCTTCAACGTGAAGGGTGGGCGGTGCGAGAAGTGCGAGGGGGCCGGCTACCTCGAGGTGGAGATGGTCTTCATGGCCGACGTCTTCGTCCCCTGCGACGAGTGCGCCGGCCGCCGCTTCAAGCCCGAGGTACTCGACGTCACGCTCCACGGCCGGAGCATCCACGACGTGTTGCAGCTCACGATCGACCAGGCCATCCGCTTCTTCCCGTACGAGGAGAAGCTGGGGCAGGCGCTGTGGCAGCTGCAACAAGTGGGGCTCGGCTACCTGCGGCTCGGGCAGCCCGCCACCACGCTCTCCGGCGGCGAGGCGCAGCGCGTCAAGATCGCCCGCGAACTCACGCTCTCGGCCAAGACCGCCGGGCGCAAGCTCTACCTCCTGGACGAGCCTACCACCGGCTTGCACCTGGAGGACGTGCGCAAGCTGGCCGAGGTGCTGGACCGGCTGGTGGAGTCGGGCCACACCGTGCTGCTGATCGAGCACAACCTCGACGTCATCAAGCTCGCCGACTGGATCATCGACGTCGGCCCCGAAGGGGGCGACGGCGGCGGCACGATCGTGGCGATGGGTCCTCCCGAGGCGATTGCCGCGACGCCGGGTTCACACACCGGGCGATTCCTCAAGGACGTGTTGCCGTCGACCACGACGTCACGGACGTCGCGCGCCGCCCGCTAGTCTCGGGCGACTACAGCGCCCCCTCGCCCACGCACTCCGTGGCGCTACGTGTTTCCCGTGAACCGTGTGCTGAAAGATCGTGTCCACAATGCGCGCGGACGAGCACTGCGCGGCGCACGCGAGGCAGCGCCAACGTCCGCCGAGTGCCTCTGCGTTCTCTGCGTTCTCTGCGGTGAGAGATCTTTGCCGAGGAGAACGCGGAGGTCGCAGAGCTTCGCGAAAGCGGGAAGCTCGTCACCACAGCGATCACCGAGTTCACAGGGCGAACAGGGAGTCGGAGCAGTTCAACCGCGCGACATGCGTCAGGTCATGCGCCGCAGCTGGATGCGGCGCACAACGGCCGCGCTCCAGGCGCGCGGGAGATAGCGCCCCAACGTCGCCGCCACGCGATTGCGGAAGCCCGAGAAGGCAACGCGCTCGCCACGCTTCGCCGCGGCATAGGCGAGTTCCGCCACGTGGCGCGACGACATCGGCGGCGCTCCGCCTGAGCCGCTCCCCTGACGAATGCCCGCCTCGCGCTGGAAACCGGTGATCGTCGGCCCCGGGCAGACCGCCGTCACCGTCACGCCGGAGCCGGCGCACTCGTTATGCAGCGCCTCGCTGAACGAGACGACGAACGCCTTGCTGGCATAGTACACCGCCATCAGCGGGCCGGGCTGGAAGGCCGCGACCGAGGCCAGCTGCATGATGTGCCCGCGCCCGTTCGCCCGAAGCCACGGCAGGACGCGATAGGTGAGGTACGTGAGCGCCGTGATGTTCACGTCGATCTGGACTTGCTCGCGTTCCCACGGAAGCTCGTGGAACCATCCCACTGCTCCGACGCCGGCGTTGTTCACCAAGGCAACGACGTCGCGCTCGCGCCCGGCGCAGGCCGCGACCACGGCGTCGCACCCCGCACGGCTGGCGAGATCGGCCACGACGACGATCGCGCGACGACCGAACCGCCGAACGAGCGACGCGGCGAGTTCGCGCAACGGCGCCTCACGTCGCGCCACCAGCACGACGTCGTGTCCCTCGGCGGCGTAGAGCTCGGCGAGGTCGCGACCGATCCCTTCGCTGGCGCCGGTGATGATGGCAAGACTGGACAAGGGCAGAAGACGAGAAGACGAGA